>OY969102.1:4130000-4131239 GCA_963697885.1 uncultured Alphaproteobacteria bacterium | reverse complement strand
CGAAGCTTGACCGCCTCGCTGTCGGTTCGATCTTGAAGTAAAGCTGGTCTTTCTAATCAGTGACCCGGCCGAACGGATCGGCGCATGAACGAAAATGTTCGTGCGAACTGCCGTTCGGATCACACGCCGAGTGTGAGTGGGCATTGATAATGAGAGCGATCAAGTGTCGTAAGGGCATTTGGTGGATGCCTTGGCGCTGAGAGGCGATGAAGGACGTACTACGCTGCGATAAGCCGCGAGGAGCTGCGAAGAAGCTTTGATCCGCGGATTTCCGAATGGGGAAACCCACCTTCGATAACGGAATTCTGAAGTTCTCGCCCCGCAAGGGGTGCGGGCTTTGGATTTCCGTTATCAAATGAAGGAATAAGACCACTGAATAAAATAGGTGGTTTTAAGCTAACCCGGAGAACTGAAACATCTCAGTACCCGGAGGAAAGGACATCAACCGAGACTCCGCTAGTAGTGGCGAGCGAAAGCGGACCAGGCCAGTGATAATCCAGAGACAACCGGAAGCGTTTGGAACAACGCGCCTTAGTGGGTGACAGCCCCGTACGGGTAAAGCGAAGGATTATCCTTGAGTAAGGCGGGACACGTGAAATCCTGTCTGAACATGGGGGGACCACCCTCCAAGCCTAAGTACTCCTCAGCGACCGATAGTGAACAAGTACCGTGAGGGAAAGGTGAAAAGCACCCCGACGAGGGGAGTGAAAGAGACCTGAAACCGAATGCCTACAAACAGACGGAGCCCAAGATTCGTTCTGGGTGACGTCGTACCTTTTGTATAATGGGCCAGCGACTTAATTTGACGAGCAAGCTTAAGCCGATAGGCGTAGGCGCAGCGAAAGCGAGTCTGAATAGGGCGTCCAAGTTCGTCGGATTAGACCCGAAACCTAGTGATCTAGCCATGGTCAGGTTGAAGGTGGGGTAACACCTACTGGAGGACCGAACCGGTGTCTGTTGAAAAAGACTCGGATGAACTGTGGCTAGGGGTGAAAGGCCAACCAAACTGGGAAATAGCTGGTTTTCCGCGAAAGCTATTTAGGTAGCGCCTCGGATGAATACTGTGGGGGGTAGAGCACTGGATGGGCTAGGGGGACTTACCGTCTTACCAAACCTAACCAAACTCCGAATACCCATAAGTAATATCCGGGAGACACACGGTGGGTGCTAACGTCCATCGTGGAGAGGGAAACAACCCTGACCAACAGCTAAGGCCCCCAATTCGTGGCTAAGTGTGAA